>NZ_CP169241.1:0-2094 GCF_059506005.1 Pseudomonas sp. Pseusp18 | reverse complement strand
CGATTACACCCTGGGCAGTAACCTGGAGAACCTGACACTGTTGGGCGCAGCCAACCTCAACGGCACCGGCAACGCCCTGAATAACGTGATCATCGGTAATACCGGCAACAACATCCTGGACGGCGGCATCGGTGCCGACTACCTGGCTGGCGGTACCGGTAACGACACCTACATCGTCGACAACATCCGCGACGTGGTCGTCGAGTCCAGCACCCTGGCCAGCGAGATCGATACTGTGCGTTCTTCGGTGACCTTCACCCTGGGCTCCAACATGGAAAAACTCGCACTTACCTGCGCGTCCAACATCGATTGCATCTGCAACGCTCTAGACAACGTGATCACCGGCAACGATGGCAACAACCAGCTCGTTGGCGGCGCCGGTCTCGACACCCTGATCGGCGGCAAGGGCAACGACGACTACGGCCTCGATCAGGCCGGCGAGCTGGCCCTGATCCAGGAAAATGCCAACGAAGGCACCGATACGCTCTACGTTCTCTACAACGCCACGGCACAGACCAACACCGTCGACCTGAACCTGAGCAACCTGCAGAACGTCGAGAACGTGCTGTTGCTCGGCACCGGCGCTTTTACCGCGCTGGGCAACGACCTGAACAACACCCTGACCGGCAACAGTGCTGACAACGTCCTCAATGGCGGCCTCGGTGCCGACCTGATGATCGGCGGCGCCGGCAACGACACCTACGTCGTCGACAACCTCGGCGACGTGATCATCGAGACCAGCGCCCTGGCCAGCGAAATCGATACGGTTTCGTCCTCTCTCGATTACACCCTGGGCAGTAACCTCGAGAACCTGACACTGTTGGGCGCAGCCAACCTCAACGGCACCGGCAACGCCCTGAACAACGTGATCACCGGCAATAACGGCAACAACATTCTGGACGGCGGCATCGGTGCCGACTACCTGGCTGGCGGTACCGGTAATGACACCTACATCGTCGACAACATCCGCGACGTGATTGTGGAAACCAGCACCCTGGCCAGCGAAATCGACACCGTGCGCTCTTCGGTGACCTTCACCCTGAGCAACAACCTGGAAAACCTCACGCTGACCGGCGCGGCCAACATCGATGGCATCGGCAACGCTTCGGACAACGTGATCACCGGCAACGATGGCAACAACCAACTCGTTGGCGGCGCCGGTCTCGACACACTGATCGGCGGTAAGGGCAACGACGACTACGGTCTCGATCAGGCTGGCGAGCTGGCCCTGATCCAGGAAAATGCCAACGAAGGCACCGATACGCTCTACGTTATCTACAACGCCACGGCACAGACTGATGTCGTCGACCTGAACCTGAGCAACCTGCAGAACGTCGAGAACGTGCTGTTGCTCGGCACCGGCGCTTTTACCGCGCTGGGCAACGACCTGAACAACACCCTGACCGGCAACAGTGCTGACAACGTCCTCAATGGCGGCCTCGGTGCCGACCTGATGATCGGCGGCGCCGGCAACGACACCTACGTCGTCGACAACCTCGGCGACGTAATCAGCGAGACCAGCACCCTGGCCAGCGAAATCGACACCGTGCGCTCTGCGGTGACCTTCACGCTGGGCGCCAACCTGGAAAACCTCACGCTGGCCGGTTCGGCCAACATCGATGGCATCGGCAATGCCCAAAACAACGTGATCACCGGTAACGATGGCAACAACCAGCTCGTTGGCGGCGCCGGTCTCGACACCCTGATCGGCGGCAAGGGCAACGACGACTACGGCCTCGATCAGGCCGGCGAGCTGGCCCTGGTCCAGGAAAATGCCAACGAAGGCACCGATACCCTCTACATCAACTACGCCGCCACTGACCAAGCCACGGGCCTGCCCAGCACGGTCGACCTGAACCTGAGCAACCTGCACAACGTCGAAAACGTGCTGTTGCTCGGCGCCGGCGCTTTTACCGTACTCGGCAATGATCTGAACAACACCCTGACCGGCAACAGTGCTGACAACGTCCTCGATGGCGGCCTCGGTGCCGACCTGATGATCGGCGGCGCCGGCAACGACAGCTACAGCGTCGATAACCTCGGCGATGTGGTCGTCGAGACCAGCACCCTGGCCAGCGAAATCGACACTGTCTA
>NZ_CP169242.1:0-2309 GCF_059506005.1 Pseudomonas sp. Pseusp18 | reverse complement strand
GACGGTCGATGAGAACAGTACTGACCACCGACGCCACCCAGAACTTCGCCGCCAACTTCAGCTCGGCATTTGGCGCCGACGGTGCCGGGTACGCTGACCTATGCGTTGGGCGTGACTGCCGGCCCGTCGGGGCTGACCGATACAGCCACCGGTGAGGCGGTGAACCTGTCACTCAACGGCACCGTGGTCGAAGGCCGTACGGCCACCACCAACCTGCTGGTGTTCACTGTCAGTGTCGCCGCCAACGGTGACGTCACCCTCGACCAGCAACGGGCCGTGGTGCATCCCGATCCAACCAATCCGGATGATTCGACCAGTCTGACTTCGGACAACCTGGTGACCCTGACCGCCACCATCACCGACAAGGAAGGCGACATCGCGCTTGACCCCCTCAACGACGGGCAGAGCCTGGTGTTCAAGGACGACGGACCGAGCATCAGCACCACTGGCACGGAGCCAGTCCTGACGGTCGATGAAACAGTACTGACCACCGACGCCACCCAGAGCTTTGCCGCCAACTTCAGCTCGGCGTTTGGCGCTGACGGTGCGGGCACGCTGACCTATGCACTGGGCGTGGTCGCGGGCGGCTCCGGAGCTGACCGATACGGCCACCGGTGAAGCGGTGAACCTGTCGCTCAACGGCACCGTGGTCGAAGGCCGCACGGCCATCACCAACGCTGCTGGTGTTCACCGTCAGCGTCGCCGCCAACGGTGACGTCACCCTCGACCAGATCCGCGCCGTGGTACATCCCGATACCACCAATCCCGATGATTCGAAGAAGCTGACTTAGGACAACCTGGTGACCCTGACCGCCCCCATCACCGACAAGGACGGCGACAGCGCCCCTGCCACCCTGAACATCGGGCAGAACCTGGTGTTCAAGGACGATGGTCCAAGCATCAGCACCACCGGCACGGAGCCATCCCTGACGGTTGACGAAACGGTACTGACCACCGACGCCACCCAGAGCTTTGCAGCTAACTTCAGCTCGGCGTTTGGCGCCGACGGTGCGGGCACGCTGACCTATGCGCTGGGCGTGGTCGCCGGCCCGTCCGGGCTGACGGATACGGCCACCGGTGAAGCGGTCAACCTGTCGCTCAACGGCAGCGTAGTGGAAGGCCGCACGGCCACCACCAACCTGCTGGTGTTCACCGTCAGCGTCGCCGCCAACGGTGACGTCACTCTCGACCAGCAACGGGCCGTGGTGCATCCCGATCCAACCAATCCGGATGATTCGACCAGTCTGACCTCGGACAACCTGGTGACCCTGACCGCCACCATCACCGACAAGGACGGCGACAGCGCCCATGCCACGCTGAACATCGGCCAGAACCTGGTGTTCAAGGACGACGGACCGAGCATCAGCACCACCGGCACGGAGCCAGCCCTGACGGTTGACGAAACGGTACTGACCACCGACGCCACCCAGAGCTTTGCGGCTAACTTCAGCTCGGCGTTTGGCGCCGACGGTGCGGGCACGCTGACCTATGCGTTGGGCGTGGTAGCCGGTGCCTCCGGACTGACCGATACGGCCACCGGTGAAGCGGTCAACCTGACGCGCAACGGCACAGTGGTCGAAGGCCGCACGGCCAGAACTAACCTGCTGGTGTTCACTGTCAGCGTCGCCGCCAACGGTGACGTCACCCTCGACCAGCAACGGGCCGTGGTGCATCCCGACCCAACCAATCCGGATGATTCGACCAGTCTGACCTCGGACAACCTGGTGACCCTGACCGCCACCATCACCGACAAGGATGGCGACAGCGCCCATGCCACCCTGAACATCGGGCAGAACCTGGTGTTCAAGGACGACGGACCGAGCATCAGCACCACTGGCACGGAGCCAGTCCTGACGGTCGATGAAACAGTACTGACCACCGACGCCACCCAGAGCTTCGCGGCTAACTTCAGCTCGGCGTTTGGCGCCGACGGCGCGGGGACGCTGACCTATGCGCTGGGCGTGGTAGCCGGTGCCTCCGGACTGACCGATACGGCCACCGGTGAGGCGGTGAACCTGTCGCTCAACGGCACCGTGGTCGAAGGCCGTACGGCCACCACCAACCTGCTGGTGTTCACTGTCAGTGTCGCCGCCAACGGTGACGTCACCCTCGACCAGCAACGGGCCGTGGTGCATCCCGACCCAACCAATCCGGATGATTCGACCAGTCTGACCTCGGACAACCTGGTGACCCTGACCGCCACCATCACCGACAAGGATGGCGACAGCGCCCATGCCACCCTGAACATCGGGCAGAACCTGGTGTTCAAGGACGACGGACCGAGCATCAGCACCACTGGCACGGAGCCA